>NZ_JALNTJ010000029.1:0-424 GCF_023161885.1 Pseudoalteromonas sp. 2CM37A | reverse complement strand
CTGATGGCAGCTACAGTGTACAAGCCAGCATTACGGATGCGGCGGGCAATACAGGAGGCGCTACGCAATCGGGCACCATAGATAGCCTTGCACCGACACTGACACTCGATACTGTGGGTGCCACCAACGACAGCACGCCAACCATTAGTGGTACCACGAATGCACCAGCCGGCACGGTAATTAGCATCAGCGTTAGCGATGGCATTACCACCGAAACTTTCACCGCCACAGTGCAAGCGAATGGCAGCTGGTCAGCGGATGTACCAAATGCACTGGTTGATGGTGAGCTGACCATTGAAGCCAGTGTGAGTGATAACGCCGGTAACTCTACCACGGTTAGTGAAACAGCCACGCTGAACACCACCGCGCCAAGCATTAGCATTAATACCTTGGTTGATACCAACGACACCACGCCAACCATTAA
>NZ_JALNTJ010000002.1:839414-839581 GCF_023161885.1 Pseudoalteromonas sp. 2CM37A | reverse complement strand
AAGTCAAACTAACGCCGGAGCTAACCTCTACCTTGTAGACGCACAGCTTGCTGGCGTTTAAAAGCAACGCTTTTACCTAAGTGTTACCACCTTTGCTAAGGCCATGAGAAGCTGCGCTTCTAACGTGAGCAAGCTCAACGACTACAAGTCAAACTAACGCCGGAGCT
>NZ_JALNTJ010000002.1:833703-839314 GCF_023161885.1 Pseudoalteromonas sp. 2CM37A | reverse complement strand
AACAACCTTTGCTAAAGCCATGAGAAGCTGCGCTTCTAACGTGAGCAAGCTCAACGTCTACAAGTCAAATTAACGCCGGAGCTAAGCCCAATCCTGTAGACGCACAGCTTGCTGGCGTTTAAAAGCAACGCTTTTACCTAAGTGTTACCATCTTTGCTAAGGCCATGAGAAGCTGCGCTTCTAACGTGAGCAAGCTCAACGACTACAAGTCAAACTAACGCCGGAGCTAAGCCCAATCCTGTAGACGCACAGCTTGCTGGCGTCTTAAAAGCAACGCTTTTACCTAAGTGTAACAACCTTTGCTAAAGCCATGAGAAGCTGCGCTTCTAACGTGAGCAAGCTCAACGTCTACAAGTCAAATTAACGCCAGAGCTAAGCCCAATCCTGTAGACGCGCAGCTTGTTGGCGTTTAAAAGCAGCGCTTTTACATAAGTGTAACCACCTTTGCTAAGGCCATGAGAAGCTACGTTTCTAACGTGAGCAAGCTCAACGTCTACAAGTCAAACTAACGCCGGAGCTAACCTCTACCTTGTAGACGCACAGCTTGCTGGCGTTTAAAAGCAACGCTTTTACCCTGATGTTAAACCCCTTCGCTAAAGCCATTAGAAGCTACGCTTCTAACGTGAGCAAGCTCAACGTCTACAAGTCAGATTAACTACTGTTTTAAAAACTTGCCTTGTGTAAAAAACAGGTTTTCCTATATTTATTAAAATATATTAAGAAATGGCTCTCATGGTTTCTTCAACAAAACTATTAAAAGGTCGCTGCTCGTCTGCAAATAAATATTATTCAGTCACCATATGCTGCGTGCAAAGAGCCGATTTATTTGAAAACTTTGAGAATGCCTGTATAGCCGCTCGCGCGATCTTTTATATGCAAAAAAATGTTAATACTATTTGCTATACCGTAATGCCAGATCACCTTCATTGGCTTTTTCAAGTTAAGGCGCTCTCACTATCTGAGGTAGTTAGGCAGTTTAAAAGCTTAACAACCGTGAAGATTAATGCGCTTAGTGGTGATAAAGGTCCAATTTGGCAACAAAATTATTTTGATCATCAAATCCGCAATGAAAGAGATTTAATAATTCAGGCTCGTTATATTGTTGCAAACCCATTAAGAGCTGGGATTGTGCAAAAGATTGAACAATACCCTTTTTGGGATTGTATATATTTGAACGGCGGGGGTTGAGGGTATTATTTTTATTTTTCGTGAACAAGCATCGTGTACCAACGCCGGAGCTTAGCCCTAGTCTGTAGACGCACAGCTTGCTGGCGTTTAAAAGCAGCGCTTTTACCTAAGTGTAAGCCCCTTTGCTAAAACCATGAGAAGCTACGCTTCTAACGTGAGCAAGCTCTACGTCTACAAGACAAACTAACGCCGAAGCTAAGCTCTGTGCCTACAGGCCACGAACTAAAATTTAGATAATAAAAAAGGGAGCTATGTTGCTCCCCTTTGTGCCTATAATTTTGATTTATTTAAGATCAAATCTGTCGGCGTTCATTACTTTTACCCATGCACTTACGAAATCATGTACAAAACGTTCGTTGTTGTCGTCTTGTGCGTAAAATTCGCTTAGTGCACGTAATATAGAGTTTGAACCAAACACTAAATCTATACGTGTCGCGGTCCATTTTATGGTGCCTGTTTTACGTTCAACAATGTTGTAAACACCTGGCTCAGACGGTTTCCAGTTATTGGCCATGTCGGTTAAGTTTACAAAAAAGTCGGTAGAAAGCGCACCTACGTTGTCGGTAAATACGCCGTGTTTGCTGCCTGCGTAGTTTGTGCCTAACACGCGCATTCCGCCAAACAGTACGGTCATTTCTGGTGCTGTTAGGCCCATTAACTGGCTACGCTCTAAAAGTAGCTCTTCTGGCGATATGCTAAAGTCGCCTTTAAGGTAGTTTCTAAAGCCGTCGTGTACTGGCTCTAATGGTTCGAACGACTCGGCATCGGTCATTTCGTCGGTTGCATCGCCGCGCCCTGGCGCAAACGGTACTGTTACATCAACACCAGCTTGTTTTGCAGCTTGCTCTACAGCTGCTGTGCCACCTAATACGATTAAATCTGCAATACTGATAGGCTTAGCTAAACCTGCTTTAAATTTTTCAAGGGCGCTAAGTACGCTTGCTAAGCGCTCTGGCTCATTGCCTTGCCAATCTTTTTGCGGAGCTAAGCGAATACGCGCGCCATTTGCACCACCACGGCGGTCTGAGCCACGGTACGTACGTGCGCTATCCCATGCTGTAGTAATTAAATCGGTTGCGCTTACGCCACAATCAAGAATTTGTGCTTTTAGCTCGCTAATTTCGTCATCAGATAGGGTGTAGTCAACCGCTGGAATTGGGTCTTGCCAAATTAGGTCTTCGCTTGGTACATCTTTACCTAAGTAACACGCTTTAGGACCTAAGTCGCGGTGCGTAAGTTTAAACCACGCGCGGGCAAACACATCAGAAAAATACTCAAAGTCGTTGTTAAAGCGTTCAATAATTTTACGGTAGATTGGGTCTACCTTCATGGCCATATCGGCGTCGGTCATCATTGGGTTTAAGCGAATTGATGGGTCTTCTACATCTACCGGCTTGTCTTCTTCTTTAATGTTTACAGGCTCCCATTGGTGCGCGCCTGCTGGGCTTTTAGTTAGCTCCCACTCGTAATTTAATAGTAAGTGACAGTAGCCGTTATCCCATTTTGTAGGGTGGGTAGTCCACGCGCCTTCTAGGCCCGACGTTACAGTATTGCGACCAAAGCCGCCTTCTTTAGTGCTGTTCCAGCCTAGGCCTTGCTCGTGTACGTCGGCCGCTTCTGGCTCTGGGCCTAAGTGCTCAGCTTTACCGTTACCGTGGGTTTTACCTACCGTGTGACCGCCTACAGTAAGCGCTGCGGTTTCTTCGTCGTTCATTGCCATGCGAGCAAATGTTTCACGTACGTGCTGCGCGGTTTTTTGCGGATCGGGTATACCATTAACGCCTTCTGGGTTTACGTAAATTAAGCCCATTTGTACCGCAGCCAATGGGTTTTCCATGGTGTCGGGTTTTTCTACGTTGTCGTAACGCTCATCACTCGGTGCTAGCCATTCTTTTTCTGCGCCCCAGTAAATGTCTTTTTCTGGGTGCCAAATGTCTTCACGGCCACCTGCAAAGCCATAAATTTTTAAGCCCATTGATTCGTATGCCATGTTACCGGCTAAAATAAATAGGTCGGCCCACGATAGTTTGTTACCGTATTTTTTCTTGATTGGCCACAATAGGCGGCGTGCTTTATCTAAGCTTGCGTTGTCTGGCCACGAATTTAGCGGCGAAAAACGCTGGTTGCCGGTGCTTGCGCCACCACGACCGTCTGATAATCGGTACGTACCCGCAGAGTGCCATGCCATGCGGATCATTAAGCCGCCGTAATGACCCCAATCGGCAGGCCACCAATCTTGGCTATCGGTCATAAAGGCTTTTAGGTCTGCTTTAACTGCGTCTAAATCGAGAGATTTGAATGCTTCGGCGTAGTCGAAGTCTGTGCCGTAGGGGTTTGATTTTGTGTCGTGCTGATGAAGAATGTCTAAATTTAGAGTATTTGGCCACCAATCTGTGTTTACTTTAGAAATAACTGAGTTACTACCGTGCATTACGGGACATTGACCCGATTTAGTGCTGCTCATTTTCAGCTCCTTACTTTAAATGAAGAGTTTAACTATTTTACTCAAGCCCCAGCGCTTACATTTAAAGTAGCACGCTAAGGTTTATTAATTTTGTGCATAATTTTTATTTACTGCTCAAACAATATAGACCCCTAATATTACATTCGCCAGCGTATTAACTTGAATTAAATCGATTGAAACCATTGGTTTAATGAATACAGTTTAAACTCCACAATTAGTGTGATCGGATTAAATAGATAACGCGTAATGGTATGTGAAGGGTTTGAAAGTGGCTTTTAATTAAGCGCACATTGGAATACCCCCCTTCACCATGAAATTAAAGTTGTTTATAAAGGTGCATTACTAAGCCCAATGCACCTTTACTTTATAACTTATTGAAATCTATTTTGAATAATTAAGTAAATGTTCAGATTAACTTGATTATTATGACCACTCACTCCTGTTATTTCCCTGCGACAATTTATTGTTGTTTTAAGCAGTTTTGCCAGCCCACATTGGGCTGGCTTTTTTTTGCCTAAAATTTAGAATCCTTTGAGGCTGTGTGAACAGTTGTATGATTTTGTTAAGTTGTTTAATGTTCAAAGCCAACACGCCCTAGTGCCAATAAGCCTTGCATGTTAAAGTGCGATTAGTCACTAATAATTAACTAGGCGTACCCATGCGTTTTTATATAACTATTCTATTTGTTTGTTTTGTTTCGCTTTTAAATACTGTTAATGCCCAAGAATCTGCTGCACCAACAGAAGAGCAACAGCAACAAGCGTTAGCGCAATTAAATGAGCCCATGTATAAACCGCTTTTAGAACGCTATATTCTTGATGAGTTAAAAGCCGTTCGCCAAGACCAACAACAATTACGCGAAGATGTAACAAAACAAGTTACACACGCCCAGTTAGATACCGCCGACAGAGCGCTTATTTACACCACCGACACTATTAATAACGTGTTTTTTATTATTACTGCTACGGCCTCTATTTTGGTTTTAGTGGGCTGGAACTCGCTGCGCGATGTTAAAAATAAAGTAGAAGACATAGTAAATACGCGTGTCAGTGTGATCACTGACGAGTACGAAGATCGCTTAAAAATTCTTGAAGAAAAACTTCGTGTACGCTCAGAAGAAATACTCAGTAACCAAGAGCGTATATCGGTCACTAACGAGGTGCACTCGTTATGGATGCGCGCAAACCTAGAAAGCGACTTTGCAAACAAAATAGAAATATTTGACGAAATTTTAAAACGTAAGCCAGAGGATGTAGAAGCCATTGCCTATAAAGCCGATGCATTATTAGAGCTAAACGAAACCGCCAAAGCCATTGAGTTATGTAACCAAGCTATTGATATAGATAGCGACTACGGCTATGCATACTGGCAGCGTGCGTGTGCGTATGCACTTACACACAAACATGCCGATGCATTAGCCGATATAAAAATGGCCCTTGAATACTCGCCAAACTTACGTAATGAGCTACTACACGAAAGTGCATTTGCTAGCCTACACGACAACGACAGCTTTAATACCATAGTAGCGGGTAGCTAGAGTTTTGTAGGCGCGTTATTGGCGTAAAGTGCGAAGCCCACAATAGCAGTAGCAGCGGCTTTATGCCGCGAAAAAAATCAATATAAAACGCGAGGTAAACTCGCTGCTACGTGGTTAGCTCATGCTTTCGTTTAAAAGTGATTATGTCACCACCGAGAAGTGAAGGAGGAGAACAGGAGAAATTACTCACCACCCCCCATTGTTTCCTGTATGTCTCTGTGTCCTCTGTGGTGAAATTAATGAGTAGCAGCGGCATTATGCCGCGAAAAAATTCAATATAAAACGCGAGGTAAACTCGCTGCTACGTGGTTAGCCTATGCTTTCGTTTAAAAGTGATTATGTCACCACCGAGAAGTGAAGGAGGAGAACAGGAGAAATTACTCACCACCCCCATTGTTTCCTGTATGTCTCTGTGTCCTCTG